>NZ_JAYFSJ010000039.1:0-1304 GCF_039708975.1 Chromobacterium indicum | reverse complement strand
GTCGAGACGCTGACGCTGCACGCCGGGCTGGGGCGCGGCGCGGCGTGGAAGCGGGCGGTGGAGCTGCTGCGCGAAGTGGGGCTGCCGGAGCCGGAGAAGCGGGTGAAGAGCTACCCGCACGAGCTGTCCGGCGGCCAGCAGCAGCGGGTGATGATCGCCATCGCCATCGCCTGCGAGCCCAAGCTCTTGATCGCCGACGAGCCGACCACCGCGCTGGATGTCACGATTCAGAAGCAGATCCTGCAGCTGATCGCCGACCTGCAGAAGAAGCACGGCATGTCGGTGCTGTTCATCACCCACGACCTGGGGGTGGTGGGCGAATTCGCCGACGAAGTGATCGTGATGCGCCACGGCGTGATCCGCGAGCAGGGCACGGTGCGGCAGATCTTCGAGAACCCGCAGGACGCGTACACCAAGGCGCTGCTGTCGTGCCGTCCGCACCTGGATCGCCGCCCCGAGCGGCTGGCGGTGATCGACGACTTCCTGCAGCCGTGCGGCTACGTGGAGCCGGCCGAGCGCAAGCGCGGCTACGCGGCGGACGACGAGATCGTGCTGGACGTGCAGGGGCTGTGCAAGAGCTTCGACATCCGCGAAGGCCTGTTCGGCAAGCGGCAGTTCCACGCGGTGCAGGACGTATCGTTCAAGCTGGCGCGCGGCAAGACCCTGGGCATCGTCGGCGAGTCGGGCTCCGGCAAGACCACCGTCGGCCTGACGCTGGTGCGGCTGCACCAGGCGACGGCGGGCAAGGCGCTGTTCCACGGCCAGGACCTGATCGGCATGAGCGCCAAGGCCTTCCACGCCTACAAGAAGCGGATCCAAATCATCTTCCAGAACCCGTACGCGTCGCTGAATCCGCGCTTCACGGTGGAGCAGATCCTGACCGAGCCGATGCTGCTGCACGGCATCGGCCAGGACGCCGGCCAGCGCCGCCGTCTGGCGCAGGACCTGCTGGACAAGGTGGGTCTGCCGGCGGGCGCCCTGGCCAAGTACCCGCACGAGTTCTCCGGCGGGCAGCGGCAGCGGATCGCGATCGCGCGCTGCCTGACCTTGAAGCCGGAAGTGCTGATCTGCGATGAGTCGGTGTCGGCGTTGGACGTGTCGGTGCAGGCGCAGGTGCTGAACCTGCTGCAGGACCTGCAGGACGAGTACAAGCTGTCGTACCTGTTCATCTCGCACGATCTGGCGGTGGTGAAGCACATCTCGGACCAGGTGCTGGTGATGAACAAGGGGCGGGTGGTGGAGCAGGCGGACGCGGACGTGATCTACCGCGAGCCGCGGGACGGCTACACCAAGAAGCTGCTGGG
>NZ_JAYFSJ010000038.1:0-1463 GCF_039708975.1 Chromobacterium indicum | reverse complement strand
AACGACGCAGGCGCGGTGACCGAAGACGCCAACGTCTCGGCGGCGAATACGCTGGACTACAGCGGCAAGCTGAACGTGTCCGATGTCGATCAGGGCCAGGCGGTATTCAACACCACCCGCATCGACAACAAGACCGCCAACCTGGGCAACATCACCATCGACGCCAACGGCAACTGGCATTACAGCGTCGACAACGCCAAGGTCCAGTATCTGGGCCAGGGCGACACCCGCACCGAAGTCTTCACCGTCTACTCTCAGGACGGCACATCCCACGACATCACCGTCGTCGTCACCGGCGTCAATGATGCTGCGGTGATCTCCGGCAATGACCAAGGCGCCGTCACCGAAGACCAGAACGTCTCCGCGGCTAAAACCCTGGACTACAACGGCAAGCTGGATGTCAGCGACCTCGACCAGGGCCAGGCGGTGTTCAACACCAGCCGCATCGACAACAAGACCGCCAACCTCGGCAGCATCACCATCGACGCCAACGGCAACTGGCATTACAGCGTCGACAACGCCAAGGTGCAGTACCTGGGCCAGGGCGAGACCCGCACCGAAGTCTTCACCGTCTACTCGCAGGATGGCACCTCACACGACATCACCATCACCATCAATGGCGTCAACGACGCGGCCATCATCGGCGGCACCGACCACGGCATCGTGGTCGAAGACACCATCTTGCAAGTCGGCGGTACCCTGCTGGTCAAGGACGTGGATCAGAACCAATCCGCATTCAAGCCGATGGCCGACGTTCAGGTCGACTACGGCACCTTCCACTTCGACAGCGCCACCGGCCAGTGGACCTTCACCCTGGACAATGCCAAGGCACAGGAGCTGACCAGCGCCGACAGCCTGGACCGCAACTTCATCGTGTACTCGGTCGATGGCACAGCTCATACCGTCACCGTTACCATCCAGGGACAGGACGATCCAGCCGTCATCACCGGAAACGACCAGGGCGCCGTCACCGAAGACCTCAACGTTTCCGCCGCCAACACCCTGGACTACAGCGGCAAGCTGAACGTCGTCGATCCCGACCAAGGCCAATCGGTGTTCAACACCAGCCGCATCGACAGCAAGACCGCCAACCTCGGCACCATCACCATCGACGCCAACGGCAACTGGCATTACAGCGTCGACAACGCCAAGGTGCAGTACCTGGGACAGGGCGAGACCCGCAACGAGGTGTTCACCGTCTACACTCAGGACGGCACATCCCACGACATCACCGTCGTCGTCACCGGTGTCAATGATGCCGCAACCTTCTCCGGCAACGACGCAGGCGCGGTGACCGAAGACGCCAACGTCTCGGCGGTGAATACGCTGGACTATAGCGGCAAGCTGAACGTAACCGATGCCGACCAGGGCCAGTCTTCGTTCGACACCGCCCGCGTCGACAACAAGACCGCCAATCTGGGGTCGATCACCATCGACGCCAACGGCAACTGGCATTACAGCGT
>NZ_JAYFSJ010000037.1:0-2154 GCF_039708975.1 Chromobacterium indicum | reverse complement strand
CCGCAACCTTCTCCGGCAACGACGCCGGCGCGGTGACCGAAGACGCCAACGTCTCGGCGGCGAATACGCTGGACTACGTCGGCAAGCTGAACGTAACCGATGCCGACCAGGGCCAGGCGGTGTTCAACACCAGCCGCATCGATAACAAGACCAGCAACCTCGGCAGCATCACCATCGACGCCAACGGCAACTGGCATTACAGCGTCGACAATGCCAAGGTCCAGTATCTGGGCCAGGGCGAGACCCGCACCGAGGTCTTCACCGTCTACTCTCAGGACGGCACGTCCCACGACATCACCGTCGTCGTCACCGGCGTCAATGACGCCGCCGACGTCGGCCACGGCGCCGGCGACATCGGCTCCGGCATCGTCAAGGAAGACACCGTGGCCCAGACGGTCGCCAGCGGCAAGCTGACCGTGGTGGATGTCGACCATGGCCAGGCCCAGCTGCAGCCTTACCAGCAGGTCACCGATTACGGCACCTTCCAGGCCAACGCCGACGGCACCTGGACCTTCACCATCGACAACAGCAGCGCCAAAGTTCAGGCGCTGGGCGAAGGCGACAAGGTTCCGCTGCAATTCACCGTCCTCTCCAAGGACGGCACCGGCAGCGCGGTGGTGTCCATCCAGGTGCTGGGCACCAACGACGCCGCGGTAATCACCGGCAACGATCACGGCGCGGTGACCGAAGACACCAACGTCTCGGCCGCCAATACCCTGGACTACAGCGGCAAGCTGAACGTCTCCGATGTCGATCAGGGCCAGTCGGTGTTCAATACCAGCCGCGTCGACAACAAGACCAGCAACCTCGGCAGCATCACCATCGACGCCAACGGCAACTGGCATTACAGCGTCGACAACGCCAAAGTCCAGTACCTGGGCCAGGGCGACACCCGTACTGAAGTGTTCACCGTCTACTCCCAGGACGGCACCTCGCACGACATTACCGTCGTCGTCACCGGCGTCAACGATGCCGCGGTGATCACCGGCAACGATCACGGCGCGGTGACCGAAGACACCAACATCTCCAGCTCCAAGACGCTGGACTATGTCGGCAAGCTGAATGTGTCCGATGTCGATCAGGGCCAGGCGGTATTCAACACCACTCGCATCGACAACAAGACCGCCAATCTGGGGTCGATCACCATCGACGCCAACGGCAACTGGCATTACAGCGTCGACAATGCCAAGGTGCAGTACCTGGGCCAGGGCGACACCCGCACCGAGATGTTCACCGTCTACTCCAAAGACGGCACCTCGCACGACATCACCGTGGTCATCAACGGCGTCAACGACGCGGCCATCATCGGCGGCACCGACCACGGCATCGTGGTCGAGGACGACATTACCCAGGTGAACGGCACCCTGCTGGTCAAGGACGTGGATCAGAACCAATCCGCCTTCCAGCCGATGGCCGACGTTCAGGTCGACTACGGCACCTTCCACTTCGACAGCGCCACCGGCCAGTGGACCTTCACCCTGGACAACGCCAAGGCTCAGGAGCTAACCAGCGCCGACAGCCTGGACCGCACCTTCACCGTGCACTCCGTGGATGGCACGCCCCACGTCGTCACCATCACCATCCAGGGCAAGGATGATCCGGCGGTGATCACCGGCAACGACCAGGGCGCCGTCACCGAAGACCTGAATGTGTCGGCGGCGAATACGCTGGACTATGCCGGCAAATTGAATGTCGTCGACCCAGACAAGGGCCAGTCGGTGTTCGACACCAGCCGCGTCGACAGCAAGACCGCCAACCTCGGCAGCATCACCATCGACGCCAACGGCAACTGGCATTACAGCGTCGACAACGCCAAGGTCCAGTACCTGGGCCAGGGCGAGACCCGCACCGAAGTCTTCACCGTCTATTCGCAAGACGGCACAGCCCATGACATCACCGTCGTCGTCACCGGCGTCAACGACGCCGCGGTGATCACCGGCAACGATCAGGGCGCGGTGACCGAAGACGCCAATGTCTCGGCGGCGAATACGCTGGACTACAGCGGCAAGCTGAACGTCGTCGATCCCGACCAAGGCCAATCGGTGTTCAACACCAGCCGCATCGACAACAAGACCAGCAACCTCGGCACCATCACCATCGACGCCAACGGCAACTGGCATTACAGCGTCGACAACGCCAAGGTGCAGTACCTGG
>NZ_JAYFSJ010000036.1:0-2197 GCF_039708975.1 Chromobacterium indicum | reverse complement strand
TACGACGCCCCCGGCCTCTACTACGCCAGCGACGCCGACCAACTCAGCCGCTATGCCCAGCTGCGCCAGCAGGCTCACGACCTACAGGCCAAGACCTTTACCGGTTCCGGCGCGGTGCGCGGCCTGCAGGCCGGCGCATGGTTCCGGCTGGACGACCACCCGGCGCACCAGGGCGACAGCGCGGAACAGCGCGAATTCGTCGTCACCGGCCAACGCATCCAGGCCCGCAACAACCTGCCCGGCGACCTATCCCAGCAGCTGCAGGCCATCGCCCCAGGTTTGGGCCTGCAGGCGGCAGACCCGACGGCCGCGCCCTATCAGACCGAATTCCAGGCGCAACGGCGCGGCATCCCGCTGACGCCGGCCTATGCCGACACCCCGCACGCCAAGCCGACCAGCCAGGGCACCCAAACCGCAACCGTGGTCGGCCCTGCCGGCGAAGAAGTCCATACCGACGAACACGGCCGCGTCAAAGTGCAATTCCACTGGCAGCGGCCGGAGGAACACCCAACCATCGGCGCGGGGATGGATGACAAGTCTTCCTGCTGGCTGCGCGTGGCCATGCCTTCAGCCGGCGCGGCGTGGGGGCATCAGTTCATTCCGCGCATCGGCCAGGAAGTGCTAGTCAACTTCATCGAGGGCGACATCGACCGCCCCTTGATTACCGGCGTGCTGTACAACGGCAGCCATCCGACGCCGACATTCAGCGGCGCCGGCAGCCTACCGGCCAACAAGACGCTATCCGGGATCAAGTCGAAAGAGCACCAGGGCGGCGGCTACAACGAACTGCTGTTCGACGACACGCCGGGCGAAGTCCGCGCCAAGCTTTCCAGCGAACCGGGCAAGACCCAGCTGAATCAGGGCTTTCTGACCCACCCGCGCAGCGACGGCAAGGCCCAGCCACGCGGCGAAGGCTTCGAACTGCGCACCGACAACCATGGAGCCATTCGCGCCGCGCACGGCCTATTGCTGTCCACCGAGGCGCAGAACGGCGCAGGCGGCAAGCAACTGGCGCGCGAGCATGCGCAAAGCCAGATCAACAGCGCGCTGAGCCTGGCGCAAGTGCTGGGCGAAACCGCCGCCGGCCAACTGGCCGACACCATGGAAACCGGCCCGGATGAAATCGACCCGGACAACGCCAAGGACGGCGCGAAAGAAAAAGGCCACCTGGCGCACCTGGCCAGCGCGCTGAAGGCGTGGGAAGCCGGCACCAACACCAACACCAACGGCGGCGGCGAAGTACCAGGCCAGCAACCCGTCATTATCCTGTCGGCCCCGGCCGGCATCGCCAGCCTGACAGAACAGAGCCACACCCTGGCCGCCGGCCAAAATCTGGATCTGATTGCCCAGCGCGACAGCAACCACACCACCGGCCGGCGCTGGCTGCACAATGCAGGCATGCATATCAGTCTGTTCGTCGCGGGCGTCAAGGACAAGGTGGCGTTCAAGCTGATCGCGGCGAAAGGAAAGGTGCAGCTGCAGGCGCAGAGCGACGCCATGGAGCTGACCGCCGACAAAGACTTGACCATCACATCGGCCAAGCAAAAGATTCACGCCAACGCCAAGCAAGAAATCCTGCTGACCAGCGGCGGCGCCTATGTCCGGATCAAGGATGGCAAGATCGAACTGCACGCGCCCGGCAACGTCAGCATCAAGGCCGGCAAACACGATTGGAGCGGGCCGGATCAGATGGGGCCGCCCTTACCGCAATTCCCCAACAATGTCTGCATTCCCTGCCTATTGAAAGCGATGGCCGCGCGCAGCCCGGTCGCCCTCACCACGCCCGGAGCCTAAGCCATGTTCCTGCAGAATCACCACGCCCCGGAATTGCTGCCGCAGTTGCATCAATGGATGGCCAGAAACGAAGACGGGCATTACTGCTGGCTGATGGATGGCAGCCAGCTCGACGCCAAGGAAAAGCGCTGGCTGCTGCGCCATGGCCAGCCCTGGCAGCGCGCGCTTGATGACACCCCGATGGCCGAACTGGAAGACTTCGGCCCGCTGATCTGGACACAGCCGCTGCATCTAGAAGAATGGTGGCCGGACTGGCTGGCCATCACGTCCGGCCGCCCACTGCTCAGCGTGGTGGAATTCCGCCACGCCGTCCCGGATAACGTGTTCTGGCACTGGCTCAGCGACTTCCGCACCGACGACGGGCAAAAGCTGCTGCTGCGCTTTGCCGACACTCACACGCTGG
>NZ_JAYFSJ010000035.1:0-3597 GCF_039708975.1 Chromobacterium indicum | reverse complement strand
GGGCGGGTGGTGGAGCAGGCGGACGCGGACGTGATCTACCGCGAGCCGCGGGACGGCTACACCAAGAAGCTGCTGGGCGCGATTCCGCAGGGTTGGAGTCCGGCGCTGGCGCCGGCGTAGCGCGTAAGAGGCGATGCAGGACGAGCCGGCCCGGGTGGGCCGGCTTTTTTTATGGGCGGGATCATTCATGGTCAAAGTCCGCTTCCTGTTTTTGCATCAATCCCATGATTATTTCTCATCATCTGGCTTTGTGAAGACTTCTAGTTTTGACAATTTCTTTCAGTGATTTGTGTAAATGCAACATTTTTTACATAAAAACGACATTGTCAGATGAATATGGGACAAGAAGGCTCCTGAGAGAAAGGTTGGCGCGGCTGGTGGGGCTGGATGCTTTGCCGCATGCGGGTTTTGCTTTTATGTTCGCGGCATGATGAGGTGGTTTGGGGCAGAAAATTGCGCTGAACGGCATGGCGTATAGAAACGATCTGTACTTAATGACGAATTGTTACGGATATTGACGGTTTGTGGGAACTCTTCCCACACTCGAATCCAGAGCCATTTCATGCGATGTGAATGGCTTGAGCGCGATCACGCCGGCTGCAGAACTGGCGGACGAGATACGGACAAAGAACAAAGGAGAGTTTCGTGATGAAAAAGAAACAGTTGGCCGTGGCTTTGGCCATGGCGGGGATAGGCGTCAACGCGCCTGTGGTCTGGGCCGCCGAGGGCGTGTCCTCAGGAGAGCTGGACCGGGTGGAGGTGACCGGTTCCAACATCAAACGCAGCATCAAGCAGGAAAAAGCGCTGCCGGTGACGATCGTGCGCGCCGAGGAAATGACCAAGCAAGGCTTCACCACGGTGGAGCAGGTGGTCAATTCGTTGGCCAGCAACCAGTCCAATCTGGTTGGCGCGTCTTCCGTGCAGTCGGTCAGCGGTGGCGCGTCCTATGCCGGCCTGCGGGGCTTCGATCCGCAATATACCTTGGTGTTGCTGGATGGCCGCCGGGTCGCCAACCAGGCGATTTCCGGCATCGCGACCGACCTGAACGCCATTCCGCTGTCGGCCATAGACCGGATCGAGGTGCTGCGCGACGGCGCTTCCGCGCTATATGGCAGCGACGCCATCGGCGGGGTGATGAATTTCATCACCAAGAAGAGCTATCAAGGGCTGACCATTTCCGGCGAAGCGCTGAGCCCTCAGCACAAGGGCGGCGATTCCGCGAATGTGAGCGTATTGGGCGGCGTGGGTGACCTGGCGAAAGATGGCTGGAACGCTTATGGCGTTTTGTCGTATCAGAAGAGCAAGGCGATTCGCACTGTGGATCGCGAATTCGCGACCAAGAATCAGTCTTTGAGCAGCACCACCTATCCAGCCAACTTTCTCTACAAATCCAAAGGCAATCCCGGCGACGGCAATGTTTACAACATGGCCATGCCGAATTGCCGTCCGCCATACTCCACGCCCAGGGATGCGACCAGCTGCGGCGAGAAGACTTGGCTGTTCATGGATCTTACGCCGGAAGTGGAGCAATTCACCGCCAACGGCAAGCTCAGCAAGCAGTTTGGCGACCATATGTTGACGGCGCAGTATCTGGGCGCCCGAAACATCAGCACCACGCGCATCGGCCCTACGCCGATGCAATCCGTCGCCACGCTGACCGCGGGCGTCAACAAGTACTTCCCGACCGTGCTGCCGGATGGCTCGCCGGTGACGCCGGGGGCGACGGCGGTGTTGAATCTGCGCAGCGATCCTCTCGGTCCCAGAACGACCAAGAGCATTTCCGATACGCAGCGGCTGGCGGTGAATCTGGAGGGGCTGATCGGCGGTTGGGATTATCGTACCGGCGCCGCGTATTCGTCGAACCAAACCACCATCAATTACAAGAGCGGTTATGTAAACAGCGACAAGATAGAACAGGCGCTGCTGACCGATCAGATCAATCCGTTCGGCGATTCCCCGGCCGGCGCATGGGAAGGCGTCGAGTTGAAAGGAGACGGCTGGATTTCGAAATATGAAACCGCATTGGCGGACTTCAAGGCCAGCAAGGAGATCTTTGCCTTGCCGGCGGGGAGTGTCGCGGCGGCGATCGGCGGCGAATTGAGGCACGAGAAGCTGGACAGCCAGATTCAGGATCTGGCCCAGTATGCGATCGGATCGGGGATCGCCGATTCCAAGTCAACCAAGGGCAGCCGCAATATCTCGGCGCTGTACCTTGAGGCGGAAGTGCCTGTTGTGAAAGGGTTGGACGTGCAGTTGGCGGCCCGGTACGACAAGTACAGCGACTTCGGCAAAGCTTTCAATCCCAAGGTCGCGTTCAAGTATCAGCCTGCGTCGCAAATCATGTTCCGCGGCTCCGCGAGCAGAGGATTCCGCGCGCCTTCGCTGTTCGACATTTTCCAGCCGGACGCCAAGACCTATACCAATGGCAATAATCTGGACGACCCGGCGCGCTGCCCGAACGGGACGCCGGCCAACGGCGGGGACAAGACGGATTGCGGCACCACGTTTTTCGCCAAGCAGGGAGGCAATCGCAATTTGGAGCCTGAACGCGCCACTTCTCTCACCTTCGGCGTGGTGATCGAGCCGATCAAGGAGATTACGGCCAGCGTCGATTTCTGGTGGACCACCATCAATAAAGTGATAGGCGTGCTGGACAATGATCTGATCTTCAATGACCCGGTCAAGTATGCCGACCGCTTTGTGCGGGTGAGTCCGAATGACCCGTATTCCAAGCTGGATTACGTTTCCACTCCGACTGAGAACTTGGGCAATCTGAGCGCGGCGGGTTTGGATGCTTCGTTCTCTTGGCGCTTGCCCAAGAGCCGCCTCGGTAATTTCACCATTAACCTGGATGGAACCTATACCTCCAAGTTCGTCCAGCAGGTGGAAGCGGGAGGGGTGTATTACTCGCGCTTGAGCCAATGGAACAATGGCCTGCAGCCGGTGGTTCGCTGGAAGCATTCGTTGGGATTCGGCTGGTCTTTCGGCGATTGGAGCGCGTTGCTCGCCCAAAACTATGTGTCCGGTTACACCGACTATAAGGCGACGCATAGCGTCAAGCCGTATTCCAACTGGAACCTGTCTTCCACTTATCTATGGAAGAAGAAGCTGAGCGTGACGGCGGGGGTGAAGAATCTGTTTGATCAGGAGCCTCCCTTCAGTAATCAGAACAAGTTCTTCCAGAAAGGATTTGATCCGATTCTCGCCGACCCGGTGGGCCGAGCCTATTTCTTGAAAGCGTCATACAAACTCTAGCTTTGGCTATTGTATTTAGTCCACAGCTATAGCATTCTGTCATGACGGCGCAGGTTTTTATGCGCAGGGAATGCGATGGCGGGGCGGTGATCCCACCCCGCCCGCGCGACAGGTTGGCAGCTCTGGCCGGACCTGAATGCCGGTCCGGCCGAGTCTGCCGGTTTTATTGAAGGAATGGGTAATCCATATGACAAGCATTGCAGCCAAAGGAGTGGGAGGGCCACCGCCCCGGCGACGATTCGCCGGTCTGGCGGGCGTCGTCCTGTTCCATGCCGCGCTGATCTACGCGCTGGTGACAGGCCTGGCCCAGGGGGTGGTCAAGGTGATCCAGCAGAAAGTGGA
>NZ_JAYFSJ010000034.1:0-4176 GCF_039708975.1 Chromobacterium indicum | reverse complement strand
GCTGTAGCGCAGCCGGTCGTTGCCGTCGTACACATAGCGCGTAACGTTGCCCGCCGCGTCGGTCTTGGCGGTGACATTGCCGTTGCCGTCGTAACCGTAGCGCGTAGTCAGGCTCAGCTTCTGCGGATCGACGGTCTCGCGGATGCGCCGACCCGCGCCGTCGTATTCGTATTCGGTGACTTTGGCCTGGGCCGTGCCGGCCGCTTCGGTGACCCGCACCTTCCGGCCCTGGGCGTCGTAGTCGTAGGCGGTGGTCAGCTTGAGGCCATCCGGATCGACCACCACCGCTTGCAGCCGGCCGCCGGCGTCGTAGCGGTTTTCGGTGACGCGGCCACCCGGCTCGGTCTGCCGCAGTACGCGGCCCTGGGCGTCGTACGTGGTTTGGGTGGTCAGCTTGAGGCCGTCGGGGTCGACGGTGCGGCTGAGCGCGCGCCCGGCGGCGTCGTATTGGTAGACGGTCTTGACGCCGCGCGCGTCGGTGCTAGTGATGACCTGGCCGGCGCTGTCGTAGCCGCTGCGGGTGGTGCCGGCCGGGGTGGTGGTGGACAGCAGCTGGCCGTCGCGGTTGTACTGGTAAGTGGTGGCATTACCGCGCGGGTCGGTCAGCTTGACCGTTTCGCCGTAGGCGTTTGCCTGGCTGACGGTCTGGATGCCGCCCGGCTGGGTGACGGTCACGGCGCCGCTGGCGTCGTCGTAAACGGTGGTGGTGGTATGGCCCAGCGCGTCGGTGTGGCTCAACGCGCGGCCGAAGGCGTCGTAGACGGTGGTTTGGCTGCCGCCTTGCGGGTCGCGCGTGGCGATCTGCCGGCCGAGCTTGTCGTAGTCGACATGGCGCGGATTGCCGTTGGCGTCGATGCTGTCGGTGAGCCGGCCGAAGGCGTCGTAGCGGGCCTGGGTTTGCAGCGCCAGGCCTTCGGCGTCGGCGGTCTGGCCGACGGCCAAGCCGCGGCGGTCGTAGGCTGTGCGTTGCAGCGCGCTGCGGTTGGCGTCCAGCCGCAGCCGGTGGCCGATGGCGTCGCCGAAGGCGTTATAGTCCCAGCGCTCGCGCTCGGCGGTGAGGCTGTCGCCGGCGGCGACGCGTTGGCCCAGGCGGTTGTACTGGCTGGTTTCGACGCTGTCGGCCGCGGTCTGCACGCCGGAGACCAGGGTCCCCAGGTCGTTGCGGGCGCCGCCGTTGAGGCGGGCCAGTTGCTCGGCGCTCAGCCGGGTGGCGTAGCGGCGGCTGTCGATGGCTTCGCCGAAGGCGTTGTAGCGGATTTCGCTGACTTCGCCCAGGCTGTTGAGGGTGTGGCTGAGCCGTCCTTCGCCGTCGTAGTAGTACAGCGTGCGTCGGCCGGCGCCGCCCTGGCCGTCGGGGCCGAGGCTGGCGGTGCGTTGGCCGCCGGCGTTGTAGTAGTGGCGGGTGCCCCAGCGCGACCAGACGGCGTCGATCTGCGCCGCCGTGGCGGCCTGGCCGAGGGCGGCCAGCGCTTGCGCGCCTTCGCCGCCCAGGGTCTGGATTGCCCGGCCCTGGCTGTCGTAGCGGCTCAGCTGGCTGCGGCTGTCTGCGCCGGCGCTGCGGGTGGTGCCGGTGACATGGCCCTGGTCGTCGTATTGGTAGGTGGTCACCAGACCGCTGGGTTGCGTCTCTTCGCGGATCAGTCGGCCGCCATCGTCGTATTGGCTGAGGGTCTTGCGGTCGTTGCGGTCGGCGGCCGGACGCAGCTGGGCCAGGCTGTCGCCGGCGTTGGCGCGCTGGGCGTAGCGTATGGTCTGGGCGACGCGGCCCTGGCCATCGTAGACGGTTTCGCTGAGGTAGCCTTCGGCGTCCACTTGGCCGACGACGCGGCCTTCGCCGTCGCACAGGGTCCGCGTGCGCTGGTCGGCGGCGCCGGCGGCCGGACGGATGGCCGCCAGGCTGTCGCCGGCATTGGCGCGCGCGGCGTAGCGGACAGTGTCGACGGCGTGGCCGGCGCCGTCGTAGCGGGTTTCGGTGAGGTAACCCTCGCCGTCCAGTTGGCCGACCAACTTGCCGTCGGCGTCGTAGAAGGCGCGGCTGGTTCGGTCGTTGGCCGGGTCGGCGTCGGGCTGGTTGGCGGCGTCGTCGGGGTTCAGTTCGCCGCTGGCCTGCGCCAGGGCGGCCAGCCGGTCGGCGGTCAGCCGGGTGGCGTAGCGGGTGCTGGCGCGCAGCCGGTCGGCGGCGTCGTATTGATTGCGGGTGACGCCGCCTTCGGCGTCGATGGTCAGCGCCAGCCGCCCCAGGCTGTCGTACAGCCGGTAGTCGACGCGGTCGTTGGCCGGATCGGCCGCCGGACGCAGGTCGGCCAGTTGCAGCGTCGCCGGGTCGCCGGCCAGCGGCGCCAGCTTCACCCGGTTGGCGTAGCGGATCGCCGCGGTGACCTGGCCGTTGCCGTTGTAGCGCCATTCGCTGACGCCGCCTTCGTTGTCGATCTGGCCGATCTTGCGGCCCAGGCCGTCGTAGATCAGGTAGGTGATGGCGCCGTTGGCGTCGGTCAGCTTCACCGGCAGGCCCTGGGCGTTGTAGCGGGTGCTGGCGTTGCCGAGCGCGCCGCCGGCGTCTTGCTGCAGCGCGCCGACCAGCAGGCCGGCGGCGTCGTAGCTGCTGACGGTGGTGAGGCCGTTGCTGAGGCTGACCCGGGTCTGGCGCTGGGCGTCGTTGTAGACGGTGACGGTGGCGACGTTGTTGCCGTCCACCGACCGCAGCACGCGGTTGAGGCCGTCGTAGAGGTAGCTGGCGCGCACCGCGCCGCTGCCGTCCAGCTGTTGCAGCAGGTTGCCGGCGGCGTCGTAGACGTAGCGGGTGATCACCTGGCGGCCGTCGGCCACGCCGTTGCCCTGGGCGTCCAGCGTCGCGTAGCGGGTGGTCTGCGCCGCCAGCCCGCGCAGGTCGTAGGCGGTGTCCAGCCGTTCGGTCCGCGTCGGGTCTTGTTTGGCGGCCCAGGCTTGCAGGTCGGCTTCGGCGGTGTTGTCGTCGGCGCCGGCGATGCCGCCCTGGTAGGCCAGCCGGCTCACTTCCCGCCCCTGGGCGTCGTAGCGGTGTTCCACCACCCGCCCTTCGGCGCTGACGCTGAAACGCAGATGCAGGCCGCTGGCGTCGTAGATACGGCGGGTGGTGCCGACCCCGGCGACGGTTTCGCTGATCAGCTGGTTCTGCGCGTTGTAGCGGCGGCTGGTCTGCCGCTGCTGCGCGTCGCGCGCGCCGACGCGGTTGCCGGCGGCGTCGTAGTCGTAGTGGCTGCTCTGGCCCCGGCCGTCGGTGACGTCGCTGACCCGGGCGTGGCTGTCGTAGTTGTAGCGTTGCTCCACCCCGCCGCCGGCGAGGCGGCGCAGCTGGCCGTTGTCGTATTCGAGCACGGTAGCCTGGTTGGCGGCGTCGGTGACGGTGGTGCGGCCGCCGCCGGCGTCGTAGTCGAAGTGGGTGGTCAGCTTCTGGCCGTCGCGCACGTCGCTGACGGTCTGGATCCGGTAGTCGGACCCGACCTGGACGTAAGTGAAGTCGAGTTGGCTGCCGTCGCTCTGCTGCAGGCTGGCCACCCGGCGGCTGGCGCCGTCGTAGAGGTAGCGGGTGGTGTAGACCTGGCCGTCGGCCACGCTGTTGTCGTCGGGCGTGAGGTCGGTGGCGACGCTGGCCAGCCGGCCTTGCGCGTCGTAGCCGTAGCGGGTGCGGGTCAGCGTCTGGCTCTGGCCGTCTTTCAGATACACGGTGCGCAGCTGGCTCAGCTGGCCCTGGGCGTCGTAGTCGACAAACAAGGCTTCGCCGCCGGCGCGCTTCAGGCTGACGATGCGGCCAGCGCCGTCGTAGCCGACGTCCACCGTCTGGCCGTCGCGGTCGCGGGTTTGCTGCAGCCGGCCGCCGGCGTCGTAGCGCTCCTGCGCCTGGCTGGCGCCGTCGGTCCAGGTCCAGCCTTGCGCGTCGCCGCGCAAGGTGTCGTCGGCGCCGCTGTCGCTGCGTTGCGACACGTACAACCCGCGCGCCGCGTCGTAGGCGTACAGGGTGTCGCTGCCGTCCTCGGCCAGACGGTGGACGCTGCTGCCGGCCGTGTTCAGCGCGCCCTGCAAACCGGTCACCTGGCGGCTGTAGCCCAGGCGCCAGTTGCCGGCGTCGCCGCCCTGGCCCTGGCTGTTGTAGGTGCGGATCAGGCCCAGCGGCAGGCCGCCGGCCAGGAACTCGTCCTG
>NZ_JAYFSJ010000033.1:0-3256 GCF_039708975.1 Chromobacterium indicum | reverse complement strand
AGATCGTCATCTTGGGTATTTGATTGTATCTAAGGCTGCGTCGCCATATCAAAAGGGGCGGTGCAGTCGTCGCACAAACACACTTGTTGTTTTAGTGGCTTAGGCTGCTGAAATGATAGGGTCAAGCGACTAAGTGCATCTGGTGGATGCCTTGGCGATCACAGGCGATGAAGGACGTGTAAGCCTGCGAAAAGCGCGGGGGAGCTGGCAATAGAGCTTTGATCCCGCGATGTCCGAATGGGGAAACCCACCGCTTAGGCGGTATCCCTGACTGAATACATAGGTCAGAGGAGGCGAACCGAGTGAACTGAAACATCTAAGTAACTCGAGGAAAAGAAATCAACCGAGATTCCGTAAGTAGTGGCGAGCGAACGCGGAACAGCCTGTATGTGATAGAGATTGCGTTAGTGGAAGGTTCATGGAAAGGACCGCCGTAGTGGGTGATAGCCCCGTACACGAAAACGCATTCTTGGTACTAAGCATACGAGAAGTAGGGCGGGACACGCGAAATCCTGTCTGAATATGGGGGGACCATCCTCCAAGGCTAAATACTCGTGATCGACCGATAGTGAACCAGTACCGTGAGGGAAAGGCGAAAAGAACCCCGGGAGGGGAGTGAAATAGAACCTGAAACCGGATGCATACAAACAGTGGGAGCGGACTTGTTCCGTGACTGCGTACCTTTTGTATAATGGGTCAGCGACTTACGTTCAGTAGCAAGCTTAACCGAATAGGGGAGGCGTAGGGAAACCGAGTCCGAATAGGGCGCTTTAGTTGCTGGGCGTAGACCCGAAACCGAGTGATCTATCCATGGCCAGGATGAAGGTGCGGTAACACGCACTGGAGGTCCGAACCCACTAGTGTTGCAAAACTAGGGGATGAGCTGTGGATAGGGGTGAAAGGCTAAACAAACTCGGAGATAGCTGGTTCTCCCCGAAAACTATTTAGGTAGTGCCTCATGTATCACTTCCGGGGGTAAAGCACTGTTATGGCTAGGGGGTCATTGCGATTTACCAAACCATGGCAAACTCTGAATACCGGAAAGTGCGAGCATGGGAGACAGACGGTGGGTGCTAACGTCCATCGTCAAGAGGGAAACAACCCAGACCGCCAGCTAAGGTCCCAAATGATCAGTTAAGTGGTAAACGAAGTGGGAAGGCATAGACAGCCAGGATGTTGGCTTAGAAGCAGCCATCATTTAAAGAAAGCGTAATAGCTCACTGGTCGAGTCGTCCTGCGCGGAAGATGTAACGGGGCTCAAACTGATAACCGAAGCTGCGGATGGGCGCGTAAGCGTCCGTGGTAGGGGAGCGTTCTGTAGGTCTGTGAAGGTGTCTCGTAAGGGATGCTGGAGATATCAGAAGTGCGAATGCTGACATGAGTAGCGATAAAGCGGGTGAAAAGCCCGCTCGCCGAAAGCCCAAGGTTTCCTACGCAACGTTCATCGGCGTAGGGTGAGTCGGCCCCTAAGGCGAGGCTGAAAAGCGTAGTCGATGGGAAACGGGTTAAAATTCCCGTACTTTTATGCAGTGCGATGTGGGGACGGAGAAGGTTAGGTCATCAGACTGTTGGAATAGTCTGTTTAAGCCGGTAGGCTGGAGTGGTAGGCAAATCCGCCGCTCCTTAAGGCCGAGAAGTGATGACGAGGGTCTACGGACCTGAAGTGACTGATACCACGCTTCCAGGAAAAGCCACTAAGCTTCAGCTGCATAAGAACCGTACCGCAAACCGACACAGGTGGGCAGGATGAGAATTCTAAGGCGCTTGAGAGAACTCAGGAGAAGGAACTCGGCAAATTGATACCGTAACTTCGGGAGAAGGTATGCCTGTTGAGGTGAATCCCCTGCGGGAGGAGCTTTGACAGGTCGCAGAGAATAGGTGGCTGCGACTGTTTAACAAAAACACAGCACTGTGCCAACACGAAAGTGGACGTATACGGTGTGACGCCTGCCCGGTGCCGGAAGGTTAAGTGATGGGGTGCAAGCTCTTGATCGAAGCCCCGGTAAACGGCGGCCGTAACTATAACGGTCCTAAGGTAGCGAAATTCCTTGTCGGGTAAGTTCCGACCCGCACGAATGGCGTAACGATGGCCACACTGTCTCCTCCTGAGACTCAGCGAAGTTGAAGTGTTTGTGAAGATGCAATCTACCCGCTGCTAGACGGAAAGACCCCGTGAACCTTTACTGTAGCTTTGCATTGGACTTTGAACAGACTTGTGTAGGATAGGTGGGAGGCTTTGAAGCTGAGACGCTAGTTTCAGTGGAGCCGTCCTTGAAATACCACCCTGGTGTGTTTGAGGTTCTAACCTTGGTCCGTGATCCGGATTGGGGACAGTGCATGGTAGGCAGTTTGACTGGGGCGGTCTCCTCCCAAAGTGTAACGGAGGAGTTCGAAGGTTACCTAGGTACGGTCGGAAATCGTGCTGATAGTGCAATGGCAAAAGGTAGCTTAACTGCGAGACCGACAAGTCGAGCAGGTGCGAAAGCAGGACATAGTGATCCGGTGGTTCTGAATGGAAGGGCCATCGCTCAACGGATAAAAGGTACTCCGGGGATAACAGGCTGATACCGCCCAAGAGTTCACATCGACGGCGGTGTTTGGCACCTCGATGTCGGCTCATCACATCCTGGGGCTGTAGCCGGTCCCAAGGGTATGGCTGTTCGCCATTTAAAGTGGTACGTGAGCTGGGTTCAAAACGTCGTGAGACAGTTTGGTCCCTATCTGCAGTGGGCGTTGGAAGTTTGACGGGGGCTGCTCCTAGTACGAGAGGACCGGAGTGGACGAACCTCTGGTGTACCGGTTGTCACGCCAGTGGCATAGCCGGGTAGCTAAGTTCGGAAGAGATAACCGCTGAAAGCATCTAAGCGGGAAACTTGCCTGAAGATGAGACTTCCCTGGAGGCTTGACCTCCCTGAAGAGTCGTTCGAGACCAGGACGTTGATAGGTCGGGTGTGGAAGCGCTGTGAGGCGTGAAGCTAACCGATACTAATTGCTCGTGAGGCTTGATCCTATCATTTGAGTGGCTTAGCGAGGCTAAGTGACGAGAGAGTGGATGTGCGACGTGCATCAAATACCGAATATATGTGAGTTGAGCAAACAAGCTCAGCTTAGGCTTCTTCAAGTTTGTGCCAGTTTATGTCTGGTGGCCTTAGCGAGGTGGTCCCACGCCTTCCCATCCCGAACAGGACCGTGAAACGCCTTAGCGCCGATGATAGTGTGGCATTCGCCATGTGAAAGTAGGACACCGCCAGACGCC
>NZ_JAYFSJ010000032.1:0-6675 GCF_039708975.1 Chromobacterium indicum | reverse complement strand
CGTTTCCGCTGTTTCGTTCGCTGCGTCAGCTGAGGAGGCGAACTATACGCCCGGGCCCCACACCCGTCAACACCTTTTGCGAGAAAAAATGAACTTTCTTCGGCCGATACGCGCAAGATATTGATTTGCAAGAAAAGAGGCCGGGAAGAATTTCAGACCGGCTCCCATTGCGGCAAGAAAACCGCCACAGTCGAACCTGGCTGGCCACCAGAAATACGGCGGCGGCTACGCGCAGACAGGCGATTCTGCTACGCTCCCATGCGTTTGGCACGCGATGTGCCTGCCGTGGACACTCTATATATGCTCAAATTCGATGTTCTGATTATCGGCAGCGGCCTGGCCGGCATGACGCTGGCGCTGCACCTGGCGGAAAAACGCAAGGTGGGCCTGATCACCAAACGCGATCTGCTGGAAGGCAGCTCCACTTATGCCCAGGGCGGCATCGCCGCCGTGCTGGATACCGACGACTCGGTGGAGGATCACATCCGCGACACGCTGATCGCCGGCGCCGGGCTGTGCAATGAAGACACCACCCGCTTCATCGTCGAACACTCCAAGGAAGCGATCGACTGGCTGATCGAGCTGGGCGTACCCTTCACCCGCGACGACGAGCATCAGACCGGTTATCACCTGACGCGCGAAGGCGGCCATAGCCACCGCCGCATCATCCACGCCGCCGACGCCACCGGCGCCGCGGTGACCACCACGCTGGGCCAGAAGATCAAGGCGCATCCGAACATCACCGAGCTGGAGCACTATATAGCGATAGACCTGATCACTTCGCAGAAGCTGGGCCAGGACGGCAAGCGCGCCTACGGCGTATACGCGCTGGACAAGAACAGCGACGAAGTCGTCACCATCGCCGCCCAGCACACCATCCTGGCATCCGGCGGCGCGGGCAAGGTCTACCTCTATACCACCAATCCGGATACCGCCACCGGCGACGGCATCGCGATGGGCTGGCGCGCCGGCTGCCGCGTCGGCAATATGGAATTCATGCAGTTCCATCCCACCTGCCTCTACCACCCGCATGCCAAATCCTTCCTGATCACCGAAGCCGTGCGCGGCGAAGGCGGCATTCTGAAGCTGCCGGACGGCACCCGCTTCATGCCGCAGCACGACCCGCGCGGCGAGCTGGCCCCCCGCGACGTGGTGGCCCGCGCCATCGACTTCGAAATGAAGAAGCACGGCCTGGACTGCGTCTATCTGGACATCTCTTATAAGCCGGCGCAATTCATCAAGGAACACTTCCCCAATATCTACGCCCACTGCCTGGAGTTGGGCATAGACATCACCCAGCAGCCGATACCGGTGGTGCCAGCGGTGCACTTCACCTGCGGCGGCATCGTCACCGACCTAGCCGGCCGCACCGACGTGGCCGGACTGTACGCGGTGGGCGAAGTGGCCCATACCGGCCTGCACGGCGCCAACCGACTGGCCAGCAACTCGCTGCTGGAGTGCCTGGTGATAGGCAAGGCGGCAGCGGCCGACATCCAGGCGCTGGACGCCATCAAATTGCCGGCGATTCCGGCCTGGGACGACAGCCGCGTCACCGACCCGGATGAAGAAGTGGTGATTTCGCACAACTGGGAAGAGCTGCGCCGCGCGATGTGGGACTACGTCGGCATCGTCCGCACCAACAAGCGGCTGGAGCGCGCGCTGCACCGCATAGACCTGCTGAGAGGCGAGATCGACGAGTATTACAGCAACTTCCACGTCAGCAATGACCTGATCGAGCTGCGCAATCTGGTGCAAACCGCTGAACTGATTGTCCGCTCCGCTCTGCTGCGCAAGGAAAGCCGCGGCTTGCATTACAGCCGCGACTATCCGGACCTGCTGCCCGAAGCGGCGGAAACCGTGCTGACGCCCGAGACCCCGCGCGGCGACTG
This sequence comes from Chromobacterium indicum, assembly GCF_039708975.1. NCBI lineage: Bacteria > Pseudomonadati > Pseudomonadota > Betaproteobacteria > Neisseriales > Chromobacteriaceae > Chromobacterium > Chromobacterium indicum. The sequence goes on along the minus strand of NZ_JAYFSJ010000032.1, from coordinate 4,786 downwards.
ATCTTCCCCGCTCTTCCCAAAAGCCGCCAACTGGCGGCTTTTTTCATGCCCGCCAACTCGTACAGACATCAAAACAACACATTGACATTATTTATGATTGTAAATAACTCAATTTGAGTTATTCGCGCTTATCATGGCCCCGCGCGCAACTCGATGCCATGCGGCCGCCCAAGGCGTCTGCGCCATCGGGCCAAGCCGGTTACACGCGATGCGGCCGACGACAATGCCGCTCGCCAGCGCGCGGCATTTCTCGAACCGCTCAACGCCCCGCGCATGCCGCGCATCATTTCAGCTGTTTCATCAGGAAGCGTCTCTTAGGCAATACCACCTAGACAGGGAGAAGACCCATGAAATACGCAGCAAAACGCCTATCCTTCCCATCAGCCATCCTGGCCGGGCTCGCCCTCCTCGCCGCCGGCTGCGCTGCCGCCCAGGGCTCCACTGCCGGCGGCGCCGAGAAGCAAGCAAGCCGCCAGCCCGACTGCGCCGCCGCCTGGAGCCCCGCCACGCCCTATATGGCCGGCAGCGTCGCCAGCCGCGGCGGCGTCAATTACACCGCCGCCTTCTGGACCCAGGGCAACGCGCCGGAACAGGGCCAGGCCTGGCAGGCCGGCAAGCGTTGTCGTCCCGCGGCCCAAGCCAAAGCCGCCGACCACGACGCCAACTTCCCGCCCAACACGCTGAAATTCCTGAAGGCCAACACCGGCCTGGATGGCGAGCAGTGGGACAACATCATGAAACTGGTCAACAAGCCGGAGCAGGACTCTCTGGAATGGACCAAGTTCTACGGTTACTGCGAGGACATCAAAGACAAGCGCGGCTACACGATAGGGATTTTCGGCGCCACCACCGGCGGCTCCAATGACGAAGGTCCGGATGGCCCGACGCTGTTCAAGGAATTCGACGCCTCCAGCGGCGCATCCAATCCGTCCATCGCCGGCGGTCTGGCCCGCGCCGGCGTGCACGGCAGCATGCAGGGCAAGATCCTGAAGATCAGCGACAGCGCCAAGGTGTTCTGCGACAAGATAGGCGGCCTGCAAAACAATCCCGCCTGGCGCGACGCGATGTGGAACACCTTCTACAAGGTATACATCCAGTACAGCGTGCAACAGGCCCGCCAACGCGGCTTCTCCAGCGCGCTGACCATAGGCTCCTTCGTCGACACCGCGCTGAACCAAGGTGCCGCCGGCGATTCCGGCACGCTGCAGGGCCTGCTGTCCCGCTCCGGCAACAGCAGCGACGAAAAAACCTTCATGACCGCCTTCTACGCCCAGCGCAGCAAGATCGTCGACACCAACCACTACAACCAGCCGCCCAATGGCAAAAACCGCGTCAAACAATGGAGCACGCTGTTGAACCAGGGCGAGACCGATCTGAAAAACGCCGACGCCGCGGTGCAGAAAGTGACTGACTGGGAAATGAAGTAAGGGTAGGCCGAACCGCGCGCGCCATTGAAACCGGCGCGCGCGGTTTTCTTTCAACGCTTAAAAACGGCCGTACAACACGCCGGTCTTCTGGTCCGCCGACATCGCATACACCGGCAGCGTGCCGGGCTTGGTCTCGCCCATCCCGGGCGAATTCAGCGGCATGCCGGGCACAGCGATGCCGACCAGCTTGCTGTTGCCAGCCAACAGCCGCTTGATGGCGGCAGCCGGCACATGGCCTTCCACCACGTAGCGGCCGACCTTGGCGGTATGGCAGCTGCCCATGCCCGGCGTCACGCCGAGCTGGCTTTTCACCTGCTGCATATCGTCGCGGTTGACGGCGGAAACCGAGAAGCCATTCTGTTTCAGATAGGCGATGTAAGCCTCGCAGCAGCCGCAGCTCGGGCTCTTGTAGACGGTGACGGGAACGGCGGCCAGAACGGATGCGCTGGCGGCGGCCAACGCGGATGCGAACAGAAAATGACGCAACGGGGACATGATGTCCTCCTTTAGATGGATGTCCAGATCGATTGCGCGCGGCAGCGCGCGGGAAGATTCAGATCCGGGCAAACTCGGGAGGACGCAACGGCGGCGGCAAGACCGGGCCAGGGAACAGGACCGGCTGCGCCGCGATCCTCACGCCGCAGCAAGCCAGAGCGGCCACACCGGGCAAAGACGCCTTGATGAACAGCGGCAGGCAGGCCTGCGCGCAGCCAGTAGAACCGCAAGCGGCCGCGCCATTCCCCTCCGCATGCTTCGCGGATGGCTTGGCGGCCATCCCGGCGCAATCCCGCGGCGCGCTCATCGCCGCGCACGCTTCGGACGACGGCACGCCGGTCAACGGCGCATGCGCCGCCGCCATCCCGAACAGGGACAGCTGCAGCACGATCAGCAACAGGATGCGGCGCAAGACTCTCATTCCGCGACGATACCATGCCTGACGGCGCGGCAAGCGAACGCAGATCAAATCCGCCTCATCATGCGGAGTCATCGCCCCCCAGGCGCAAGCGCCACAGATCCCGATGCCGGGACAATTCGATCCGGGCCAGCGGCGCGACGTCGATCTGCCGATACGCTGGCGGCGGCAAATCCAGCGCTCGCAGCAGCATCGCCTTGATGGCGCTGGCGTGGGCGATGACCAGAACGTGGCCGGCCGGCCAGCGGAAATGCTCGAACCAATGGCCGACGCGCTCGAGCATCGCCAGCAGCGACTCCCCCTCCGGCGCCGGACATCCCGGGTCAGACAGCCATGCGTTCAAGGCTTCCGGCTCCGCCGCCGCGACCGCCTTCAACGGCAGGCCGCGCCAACGGCCATGATCCGCCTCCCGCAACGCCACGGCCTCCTCCGCCGCGCGTCCCAGCGCGTCGGCGGTCTGCCGGGCGCACCGCTCCGGGCTGCGAAGCGCCAGGTCGGCCAGCCCCAGCGAACCGGCCAGGCGCGCCGCCCGCTCCAGCGCTTCCGGCTCCAGTGGATCATCCGCCGGGAAATGGCCGGCGCGCAGCGCGCGGGTCGCCGGCACGCACAGCAGGGTGATACGAGTCGTCATGCTCTTGGCTCTCCGTCAAAACGCTCTGAAGTTCTTTGACATTTTCTCTCGGCTCTCTAGAATCCACATCGTCTCGATGCGAGGAAGCCGGTGTGAATCCGGCACGGTCGCGCCACTGTGTATCAGCCTGATCCGCCATGCGGACAGGCATGAAAAGTCAGGCCTTCGCATCCAGCCAACCATCCGTTTCAGGACGCGTCATCCTCAAGGAGATATATCATGCATGCAAGCCCCGTCTTGGCGCCGGCGATCCAGCCCGTGTCCCTCCCCATTCGCCAACTGCTGCCCTGGGCAGTCTTCGGCGGCATTCTGATGCTGCTGGCGATCTACTTCGTCGGCGTGGAGGAAGGCGCCGCCGCCATCTTCAACAGCATGTATGTGCACGAGTTCGTCCACGACGGCCGCCACCTGCTGGGCTTCCCCTGCCACTAAGGAGACGCCGGACATGGTGAGAAGTCTTTTGATCCGCGGCATGATCGCGGGCTTTCTGGCCAGCCTGCTGGCTTTCGGCTTCGCCAAGATCGTCGGCGAGCCCCAGATCGAGAGCGCGATCGCCTTCGAAGAAAAAATGGAAATGGCGAAAAGCGGCGGACACCAGCACGATGAAATGCCGGAACTGGTCAGCCGCGGCGTCCAGTCCGGCATCGGCCTGTTCGTCGGCGTCGGCGTGTTCGGCACCGCCGTGGGCGGCCTGTTCGCGCTGGCGTTCGCCTTCATCTACGGCCGCATCGGCGCGCTGCGCGCCCGCGCGCTGTCGGCGCTGATGGCCCTGATGGGCTTCATCTCGTTCGCGCTGGTGCCCTTCCTCAAATATCCGCCCAATCCGCCGGCGGTGGGCGACCCCGGCACCATAGGCTCCCGCACCGCGTTGTTTTTCGCGATGATAGCCGTGTCGCTGGCGGCGCTCGCCATCGCGGTGTTCCTGGCCCGCCAGCTGATCTCCCGCTTCGGAACTTGGGATGCGACGCTGATCGCCGGCGCGGCCTTCATCGCGCTGGTGATCATCGCCCAGTCGCTGCTGCCCGAAGTGAACGAAATCCCCGAGCAATTCTCCGCCGTGTTGTTGTGGCGCTTCCGGATGGCGTCGTTCGGCATCCAGGCGATACTGTGGGCTGGGCTGGGCGTGGCATTCGGCAGCCTGGTGGAACGGCTGCTGGAAGATCGCCGCGGGGCGTTTCAGATCAATTGAACAAAAACGATCCCACTCCCGACACCCTCGCCTCGGCGGTGGTGTTTTGTTTCAGCAACCGCTCGATCAGCGCCGCCCGGCCGGCGGATGAATCAATGCGCAGCCCGCTTCGCTTCTTCTGCCGCCAGCTTATGCTGAGCCTGCCGGTCTCCGTGCTGCGCCTCCTTGGCGGTCTGGGCCACGGTTTCCGCAGCCTCTTGCAAAGCCCGCGCCGCATTGCTGATAGTCACCTTGTCCTGCACCACGAGCTGGGCAGGCTGCGCCTGGACTTGCGCTTGCGGCGCAGATGCGGCGTCTTGCGCCGATGCGGCCGGAGGAGGCGCCGCTGTTTGAGAAGCCGGAGTGGAAACGGAGGCGATCATCATGGTGTGTCTCCCGAAAGGATTCGAACGCGCAACGGCGCGATGCGGGACGCACGCGCAGCATCATGCCATTTCAACCTAGCAGCCCAGACTTAGCCCAGACTTAGACCCGCTAACAAAACCTCTTGATGCCAGATGCGTATGCCCTCATCTGGCGAAGATGCAACGAAAAGTCGTCAGCCAGAAGCTGGTCTGTCCCGGCCCCCGTGGACAGCGAGTTAAGCACTAAGCTCTGAACGACGGCGTTCGAACTCAACTGGGGTC
>NZ_JAYFSJ010000031.1:0-9232 GCF_039708975.1 Chromobacterium indicum | reverse complement strand
ATACCTTGAGCGGCGAGTACGACAACGACCTGCTGGACGGCGGCGACGGCTTTGACTTCTTGAGTGGGGGGACTGGCAACGACACGCTGGAGGGCGGCATCGGCAACGACACCCTCAACGGCGGAGAGGGCAATGACACCTATCGTTTCGGCCGCGGCGACGGCGTGGACCTGGTGCAGGATTCCGGCGGGCAGGATGCGCTGGAATTCGACAAGGGCGTCAACGCCGATCAGCTGTGGTTCCGTCGCCAGAACAACAGTCTGGAAGTCAGCGTGATCGGCGGCGGCGACAAGGTGGTGGTGGACAACTGGTTCGGCAGTGCCGCCAACCAGCTGGAAACCATACGCTCCGGCGATGGCAAGGCGCTGGCGGCTTCGCAGGTGCAGGCGCTGGTGACGGCGATGGCGGCGTTCAATCCGCCGGCTGCCGGTCAGATGACGCTGCCGGCCGATTATCAGGCCGGTTTGCAGACTGTGATGGCGTCGAGCTGGAAGTAAATAAACAGGTCTGATGTTTGATCACAAAGCCACGCATGCAGATGCGTGGCTTTTTTTATTGTCTTGGCGGCAGGGGAGTGGCTGGGAAGATATTTAGAGTTTTAGCTATGTAAGTAATTATACGTATCAACAGCGGTGTGATTTGTGTCGGTCTGGCGATAAAACAGAATGAATGACGAGGGGAGTTCGGCCTGTCTTATTCAGGGTGGCTGATCAATGTTGGAAATTTGCTGGTAATTGGCCTTTGTTTGACTTCGCTGGTGGGATGGCAATTTTTTAATTGGTAAAAATTAACATTTTTGTTTAAAGGAAAAGCCGGTATTTTCCTTTGCAAATCCCCATCCTTATTGCCAGTTCAATTAAAAACATGTCTGATCCTATTAGCGGTCAAACCGTGCCGGGAGCTTCGGCGCCAGATCATGGCCTGCTCGGCCTGGTGCTGCTGGCCCAGTTCCACGGCATCGCCGCCGACCCAGAGCAACTCGCCCACCAATTCGGCCGCTCCGCCGAACCCTTCTCCGAAACCGATCTCCTCCTCGCCGCCAAGCACCTGGAACTGAAAGCCAAGATCGTCCAGCAGCCGCTGGACCGCATCGGCCTGATGGCCTTGCCGGCGCTGGCGCTGGCGGCCAATGGCGAGCACTTCATCGTCGCCCGCTGCGACGGCGACAAAGTCCTGATCCACGATCTGAGGCAGGGCCGTCCCGCGGTGCTGAGCCTGGACGAGCTGGCGGCGCGCTACGACGGCCGGTTGCTGGTGGTCGCCTCGCGCGCGTCGGCGGCCGGGGCGCTGGTCAAGTTCGACTTCACCTGGTTCGTGCCGGCCATCGTCAAGTACCGCAAGCTGCTGCTGGAAGTGCTGGGCGTGTCCTTCGTGCTGCAGCTGTTCGCGCTGGTGACGCCGCTGTTCTTCCAGGTGGTGATGGACAAGGTGCTGGTCAACCGCGCCTTCAACACGCTGGACGTGATCGCCGTCGGCCTGCTGGCGCTGTCGGTGTTCAATGTGATTTTGTCCGCCTTGCGCGGCCATGTGTTCGCCCACACCACCAGCCGCATCGACGTGGAGCTGGGCGCGCGCTTGTTCCGCCATCTGCTGGCGCTGCCGCTGGCCTATTACGAGGCGCGCCGCGTCGGCGACACGGTGGCGCGGGTGCGCGAGTTGGACAGCATCCGCAACTTCCTCACCGGCCAGGCGCTGACCACGGTGCTGGACCTGCTGTTCTCCTTCGTGTTCCTGGCGGTGATGTTCTATTACAGCGGCTGGCTGACGTTGATCGTGGTGATCTCGTTGCCGTGCTATGCCGCCTGGTCGGCCATGCTGACGCCGGTGCTGCGCCGGCGGCTGGACGAGAAGTTCGCCCGCGGCGCCGACAACCAGTCCTTCCTGGTGGAGTCGGTGGGCGGCATCGGCACCATCAAGTCGATGGCGGTGGAGCCGCACATGACCCGGCGCTGGGACAACCAGCTGGCGGCCTACGTGGCCGCGGGCTTCCGCGTGACGCGGCTGGCCAATATCGGCCAGAACGGCGTGCAGCTGATCCAGAAGCTGGTGACGGTGGCCACCTTGTGGTTGGGGGCCAAGCTGGTGATCGGCGGCGATTTGTCGGTGGGCCAGCTGATCGCCTTCAATATGCTGGCCGGCCAGGTGGCGGCGCCGGTGGTGCGCCTGGCTCAGCTGTGGCAGGACTTCCAGCAGGTGGGCATTTCGGTGGAGCGGCTGGGGGACATCCTCAACACCCGCACCGAGCTGCCGGCCAGCCGCGCGGCGCTGCCGGCCATCCAGGGCAAGATCGAGTTCGACCAGGTGGTGTTCCGCTACCGCCCGGATGGCCCGGAGATCCTGCGCAAGCTGAGTCTGGACATCCGCGCCGGCGAGGTGGTGGGCATCGTCGGCCGCTCCGGCTCCGGCAAGAGCACGCTGACCAAGCTGGTGCAGCGGCTGTACGTGCCGGAATCCGGCCGCGTGCTGGTGGACGGCAACGATCTGGCCCTGGCCGATCCGGCCTGGCTGCGCCGCCAGATCGGCGTGGTGCTGCAGGAGAACCTGCTGTTCAACCGCAGCGTGCGCGACAACATCGCGCTGTCCGATCCCGGCATGTCGCTGGACGCGGTGATCCGCGCCGCCAAGCTGGCCGGCGCCCACGATTTCATCATGGAGCTGGCCGAGGGCTACGACACCATGGTCGGCGAGCACGGCGCCAGCCTGTCCGGCGGCCAGCGCCAGCGCATCGCCATCGCCCGCGCGCTGGTCTGCAATCCGCGCATCCTGATCCTGGACGAGGCCACCAGCGCGCTGGACTACGAGTCCGAACGCGCAGTGATGCAGAACATGCGCGCCATCTGCCAGGGCCGCACCGTGCTGATCATCGCCCACCGCCTGTCCACCGTGCGCGGCGCCCACCGCATCATCGCGATGGACAAGGGCGTGATCGTCGAGGCCGGCAGCCATGCCGAACTGGCGCAGAAGCCCGGCGGCTACTACGCCCACCTCCACAGCCTGCAGCAAGGATAAGCCGAGATGAAACATCAGATTGAGGCGCTGCGGGGCTTCCTGCAACGCTACCGCCAGGCGTTCGCCGACCATTGGTCCATCCGCCACCAGCTCGATCCCAAGCCGCGCAGCGAGGACGAGCTGGCCTTCCTGCCCGCCCACCTGGAGCTGACCGACAGCCCGGCTTCGCCCTTGCCGCGCTGGAGCATGCGCGTGATCGTCGCGTTGTTCGTCTGCGCGCTGCTGTGGGCGCTGATCGGCCAGCTGGACATCGTCGCCGTCGCCGGCGGCAAGACCGTCAGCGGCGGCCGCACCAAGATCATCCAGCCGCTGGAGCCCAGCGTGGTCAAGGCCATCCACGTGCGCGACGGCCAGCTGGTCAAGGCTGGCCAGCTGCTGATCGAGTTGGACGCCACCGCCGCCGGCGCCGACAACCGCAAGGCCGGCGACGCGCTGGAAACCGCCCGCCTGGCCGCGGCCCGCTACCAGGCGCTGCTGGCCGCGCTGGACAACGGCCGGCTGCCGCAGCTGGAGAAGCTGGACGGCGTCGATCCGGCCAAGCAGCTGAGCGAGGAGACGCTGGCCGTCGGCCAGTGGCGCGCCTACCAGGCTAAGCGCGACGCGCTGCAGGCCACGCTGCGCCAGCGCGAGGCCGAGCTGTCCACCACTCGCCAGCAAGTGATCAAGCTGCAGGGCACGGCGCGGCTGGCCGAAGCGCGCGAGCACGACTACCAGGAGCTGCTGGACAAGAACTTCATCTCCAAGCACGCCTATCTGGACAAGCAGCAGGCGCGCATCGAGCAGCAGGGCGACCTGGCCAGCCAGAAGAGCCGCATCCAGGAACTGGCCGCCGCCATCGCCAGCCAGCGCGAAGAGCTGCAGGCGCTGACCGCCAACTTCCGCAGCGACGCGCTGGACAAGCTGCGCGAAGCGCGCGAGCAGACCACCCAGTCCGGCGAAGAAGTGAAGAAGACCGGCCGTCGCCAGGCGCTGACCCAGCTCACCGCGCCGGTGTCCGGCAGCGTGCAGCAGCTGGCCATCCACACCGTCGGCGGCGTGGTCACCGAGGCCCAGCCGCTGCTGGCGGTGGTGCCCGCCAACGAGGCGCTGGAAGTGGAAGCGCAGATCGAGAACAAGGACATCGGCTTCGTCCGGCCCGGCCAGGCGGTGACGGTGAAAGTGGAAAGCTTCCCCTATACCCGCTACGGCTATCTGGACGGCGTGGTGGAAACCGTCAGCCACGATGCGCAGCAGGACGAGAAGCGCGGCCTGCTGTTCCCCGCCCGCATCCGGCTCAAGCAAAACCATCTGCTGATAGACGGAGCCCGCGTCAACTTGAGCGCCGGCATGGCGGTCAGCGCCGAGATCAAGACCGGCAAGCGTCGGGTGATCGACTACTTCCTCAGCCCGCTGCAGGAGCACGTCGGCGAAGGCATGCGGGAGCGCTGAGATGAAGATCCTGCTGATCCACCAGAATTTCCCCGGCCAGCTGCGCCACATCGCCGACGATCTGAAAACCCGGCCCGATATCGACCTGCTGGCGGTGGGGCGCGACACCGCGCCCGGCCTGCAAGGCGTGCGGCTGCTGCGCTACAAGCCGCACCGCCAGCCCAGCCGCCAGGCCCACCCCTATCTGTACAGCTACGAAGATGCGGTGCTTCACGGCCAGGCGGTGCTGCGGACCCTGCAGCCCTTGGCCAATCGCGGCTATCGGCCCGACGTGATCCTCGCCCACCCAGGCTGGGGCGAGACACTGTTCCTGAAAGACCTGTTTCCGAGCGCGCGGCTGATCCACTACTGCGAATTCTTCTACCACGGCCGCGGCGCCGACGCCGACTTCGACCCGGAATTCCCGCTCAGCCTGGACGGCGCCGCGCGGCTGCGCGCCCGCAACGCGTTGCACCTGCTCAACCTGGAAAACGCCGACGCCGGCATCTGCCCCACCCACTGGCAGCACAGCCTGCATCCGGCCGCCTACCGTCACAAGCTCAGCGTGGCGCACGAAGGCATCCGCACTGAGTTGTTGAAGCCTGACTCCACTGCCGAACTGACCCTGCCGAACGGCCGCACGCTGCGCGCCGGGCAGAAGGTTGTCACCTACGTCGCGCGCAACCTCGAGCCCTACCGCGGCTTCCACGTCTTCATGCGCGCGCTGCCCGAGCTGCTGCGCGCCGAGCCCGATTGCCAGGTCGTGATCGTCGGCGGCGACGGCGTTAGCTATGGCAGCGCGCCGGCGGACGCCGCGAACTGGCGCGAGAAGCTGCTGCGCGAAAACCCCGTCGATCCGGACCGGGTGCACTTCCTCGGCAAGGTGCCGTACGACGTCTACCGCAAGGTGCTGCAAGTGTCGGCCGTCCACGTCTACCTGACTTATCCCTTCGTGCTGTCGTGGAGCCTGCTGGAGGCGATGGCCAGCGGCTGCCGCATCGTGGCGTCGGACACCGCGCCGCTGCGCGAGGTGATACGTGACGGGACCAACGGTCATTTGGTCGGTTTCTTTGATCGAGAGGCGCTGGTGGAGCGGGTGAGAAGCGCGTTGCGCGAGGATGCGCCGGGGATGCGGCGGCAGGCGCGGTGGACGGCGGAACGGTACAGCGTCGAGCAGGGCTTGGACGCGTATCGAAATTTGTTGGGCATCGATGTTTCCGGCGCGGTGGCTGGAGTGGCCGCGCAGGAAAGCGATGCCTGGCTTAGGCAGTAGTCCGATAACAGAAAGGTAAAAAATGGCAACTTCGCAAGGCAACGCAGGCGCCGGAACGGGCAAAACGTGGAACGGCACCGACAAGGGGGAATTGATCAGCGCCGGCGACGGCGACGATACCCTGAACGGTTACGGGGGCGATGACACGCTGAATGGCGGTCCCGGCAATAATTTATTGGATGGAGGCGACGGCGACGACAGCCTGACCGGCGGCAACGGGCATGACACGTTGGCCGGCGGCCGCGGCGACGATACGCTGGTGGGCGGGGTGGACGGCGATGTCTACCTGTTCAATCTGGGCGATGGGCGCGATCTGATTCTGGACAACGCGCTGAACAAGGCCGACGCGGCGGATACCGACCCGGCTTATCGCGACGAACTGCGCTTTGGCGCCGGCATCGCGCCCCAAGACATCATTTTGCAGCATATTGGCAACGATCTGGTGCTGCAGCACCGCAACGGCAATGATTCCGTCACCATCCAGAACTGGTTCGCAGGCAAGGCATTCTGGATCGAAAACATCCATTTCGCCGATGGCACCAACTGGACGATCGCCGACTTGGCGCAGCAGGTGCTGGTACAGACCGGCACCGAGGGCAAGGACAAGCTGAAGGGCTGGATAGGCAAGGATCACCTGATCGGCCTGGGCGGCAACGACACCTTGCTGGGCGGCGACGGCGACGACACGCTGCAAGGCGGCGATGGCGATGACCTGCTGGATGGCGGCAGCGGCCGCAACGTGCTGGAAGGCGGTAAGGGCAACGATACCCTGATTGGCGGCGTGGACGCCGACATCTACATCTTCAATCTGGGCGACGGCGCGGACGTGATCCGCGAAACCGCCAGCGTGGATGTGTCGGTGCAGAACGAGATCCGCTTCGGCGCGAGCATCGCGGTCAAGGACATGGTTGCGGTGCGGGTGGGCATGGACCTGGTGCTCAAGCACGCCAACGGCAGCGACAGCGTGAAGGTGGAGGGCTATTTCGCCGCCGTCGGCAGCCGCGTCGAGCGCATCGTGTTCGCCGACGGCACGGTATGGACCCAGGCCGACCTGCGCGTCACGCTGACCGGCACCGACGGCGACGACACCCTGACCGGCTGGGAAGGCGGCGACGTGCTGATCGGCGGCGCGGGCAACGACGTGCTGATCGGCAACGGTGGATCGGACACGCTGATCGGCGGCATCGGCAACGACACCCTGGTGGGCGGCGCCGGCAGCGACGTGTACGTGTTCGAGGCCGGGCATGGCCATGACGTGATCGCCGCGCACAATGTGGACGTGGCGGTGACGCTGCATGACGAGATCCGCTTCGGCGTCGGCATCGCGGTGTCCGACATCCGCGTGCAGCAAGTGGGCGACGATATCGTGCTGCTCCATGTCAATGGCAGCGACTCCATCACCATCCAGGGCGGCTTCAGCGTCGAGCACGGCTGGCAGGGCCAGATCGTGTTCGCCGACGGCAGCGTGTGGCTGGGCGCGGAGTTGATCCAGCGCGTGGTGGGCATGCAGAACGGCACCGATGGCGACGATCTGCTGCAGGGTGAGGACGGCGCGGACATCCTCGACGGCGGCGCCGGCAACGACACGCTGATCGGCGGCAATGGCGACGACACCTTCCGCGGCGGCTCCGGCAACGACGTGCTGGTGGGCAACAAGGGCCGCGACGTGTTCGAGTTTGGCCTGGGCGGCGGCCGCGACCAGATCAACTACGGCGTGGCGGCGGCCAAGATGGCGCAGTACAGCAAGGGCGACCAGATCCGCTTCCTGGCAGGCATCAAGGCTGCCGACGTGCGGGTGCTGAAGTCCGGCAATGATCTGGTGCTGATGCTGGCCAACGGCCAGGACGGCATCACCATCAAGAACGGCGCGGTGGACAAGATGGGTTGGGCCGGCGAGGTGGTGTTCGCCGACGGCGTCCGCTGGAGCGCGGCCGATCTGCAGAAGCTGATCGTGGTCGGCGGCAACGACACCATCAAGGGCAGCGCCGGTGACGACGTGCTGGTCAGCGTCGGCGGCACCGTGGTGCTGGAAGGCGGCAAGGGCAACGACACGCTGAAAGGCGGCGCGGCGCACGACATCTACGTGTTCAACCTGGGCGACGGCAACGACGTCATCATCAACAACTCGGTCAACGTCTCCGTCAGCCACCAGAGCGAAATCCGCCTGGGTGTGGGCATCTCGGTTTCGGACATCGTTGTGGTGCGCGCCGGCAACGATGTGATCCTCAAGCACGTCAACGGCAGCGATTCCATCCTGATCCAGAACTGGTTCAGCGCGACTTCCGCCCAGGTGGGCAGCGTGATCTTCGCCGATGGCAGCAGCTGGACTTCGGTGCAGATCAGCCAGTGGGCGAACGGCCTGCATGTCGGCGGCGACGGCAACGACATCCTGATCGGCGGCAATGTCAGCGACACGCTGCAAGGCGGCGCCGGCAACGATGTGCTGATCAGCGTCGGCGGCAGCGCCGTGCTGGAAGGCGGCAAGGGCAACGACACGCTGAAGGGTGGCGCGGGCCGGGACATCTACGTGTTCAACCTGGGCGACGGCAACGACGTCATCATCAACAACTCGGTCAATGTCTCCGTCAGCCACCAGAGTGAAATCCGCCTGGGCGTGGGCATCGCGGTTTCGGACATCGTGGTGGTGCGCGCCGGCAACGATGTGATCCTCAAGCACGTCAACGGGACCGATTCCATCCTGATCCAGAACTGGTTCGGCGCGGTTTCCGCCCAGGTGGGCAGCGTGATCTTCGCCGATGGCAGCAGCTGGACTTCGACGCAGATCAGCCAGTGGGCCAGCGGCGTCATCACCGGCGGCGCGGGCGACGACCTGCTGCAGGGCGGCGCCGGCAACGATGTGCTGGACGGCGGGGCGGGCAACGACACGCTGATCGGCCTGGGCGGCGACGACACGCTCAAGGGTGGAACCGGCAATGACGTGCTGGATGGCGGCGCGGGACGCGACGTCTACATTTTCAACCTGGGCGATGGCCAGGACGTGATCCGCTTTGACGGCAGCAGCGCGGCGGTGGCGTGGAGCGCGGGCGACGAAATTCGTTTCGGCATCGGCATCTCGGTTTCGGACATCGTCGTGGTGCGTAGCGGCCTGGATGTGATCCTCAAGCACCGCAACGGCCAGGACAGCATCACCATCCAGAACGCGCTGACCGTCAACGCCAACTGGGGCGGCCACATCGCCTTCGCCGGCGGCGCCAACTGGAGCCTGGTTGAACTGCTCAGCCTGTCCGGCGCGACGCTGACCGGCACCGAGGGCAAGGACACGCTGACCGGCGGCAAGGGCAACGACGTGATCTTCGGCCTGGGCGGCGACGATGTATTGGTCGGCGCGGACGGTAAAGACAGTCTGTTCGGCGGCGCCGGCAATGACACCCTGAATGGCGGCGATGGCGCCGATCTGCTGGAAGGCGGCGACGGCGACGATGTCATCGTCGGCGGCCGGATCGATGGCAACGACTGGCGCGAAGAGCGCGACACGCTGCGCGGCGGCGCCGGCAACGATGTGCTGACGGCGGCCTGGGCCGG
>NZ_JAYFSJ010000030.1:0-9573 GCF_039708975.1 Chromobacterium indicum | reverse complement strand
CTGGACATGCCGCAGAACACGCCGGCCAAGCCGTTGGCGAAGCCGGTGGTGGTGCAGATCGACATTGCGCCGGACAATGCGGTGATGTGGAACGGCGAGCGATTGCCGAACCGCGAGGCGCTGGAGACGAGGCTGTCGGCGGCGGGGAAGGCGGATCCGCAGCCGGAGTTGCACATCAAGCCGAACAAGGACGCGAGTTACGCGCCGGTGGCGATGGTGCTGGCGGAGTCGCAGCGCTTGGGACTGACGAAGCTGGGCATCGTCGGGTCGGAACAGTTCTTGCAATGACATTAAAATAAACACTCGGATGTGGCATGATGTCGGACAGGCGGCCAAACGGCCGCCTGTTCCGTAATCGACAACAAGACCGGATGACGCCGCGATGGCCACATCGGAAAACACACATATGAACATACGTCTTTGCCTGTCCGCTCTGTTTCTTCTATCGCTAGCCGCCTGTGGCAAGGGCAGCGCCGAGCATGCGTCCGCCTCAGGCAAAAACGCGTCGGCGCCGGCGGCGCGCCGCTTGTCCGGCGCCGATGTGGTGCGGGCCGAAGTGAAGCCGCTCGCCGCCGCCATTCCGTTCACCGGCTCGCTGAACGCGCTCACCAGCAGCGCGGTGGCGTCCGAGGTGGACGCCAATGTCCGCGAAGTGCGGGTGCGCGAAGGGGAGGCGGTGCGCCGCGGGCAGTTGCTGGCGGTGCTGGACGCCGAGTCGCTGGGCCAGTCGGTGGCGGAGCAGAACGCCCAGCTGGACAATTCCAAGGCGCGGCTGAAGCTGGCCAAGGTCAAGCTGGACAAGCAGCGCGAGCTGTTGGGCAAGGGCTTTATCTCCCAAGTGGCGTTCGACGAGCTGGAAAGCGACTTCCGGGTGAAGGAGGGCGAGCTGCGCGCGCAGGCCGCCCAGTTGGCGCGGGCGCAGCGCTCGCTGGCCGACGCCCAGGTCAAATCGCCGATAGACGGCGTGGTCTATGAGCGCAAGATCAACCCCGGCGAGGTGGCCAGCCGCAATATGAAGCTGTTTTCGGTGGCTGATCTGGCGGTGCTGGAAATCGCGGCCACCGTGCCTTCGCGGCTGGTGGGACAGGTGAGGGTGGGCATGCCGGCTTCGTTCAGCGTGGATGGCCGCGATGCGCAAGAGCGCGGCGAAGTGGTGCGCATCAACCCGGTGGCCATACCTGGCACCCGCAGCTTCACGCTATTCGTACGGGTGAAGAACGCGGACGGGCACTTGAAAGTGGGCCAGTTCGCCAAGGGCGGCGTGGTGGTGAGGGCGGTGAAGGACAAGGTGGTGGTGCCGATCGCCGCGGTGCGCGACATCGACGGCCAGCCCTGGGTGATGGTGGTGGAGAAGGGCAAGCTGGCCAAGCGGCCGGTAACGGTGGAGCTGCGCGCGGAAAACGAGCGCCAGGCTGCGATAGCCGGCGTGGCCGCCGGCTCCAGCGTGATCGTCGGCGAACTGCTGGGCAGCAAGGCGGGCGATCCGGTCAGCCTGCCGGCCGGCCTGGTTTGAGGAGAGCGCCATGTGGCTGACCCGCGTAAGCGTGC
This sequence comes from Chromobacterium indicum, assembly GCF_039708975.1. Taxonomy (NCBI): domain Bacteria; kingdom Pseudomonadati; phylum Pseudomonadota; class Betaproteobacteria; order Neisseriales; family Chromobacteriaceae; genus Chromobacterium; species Chromobacterium indicum. The sequence continues at coordinate 8,025 of NZ_JAYFSJ010000030.1, read as the reverse complement.
GCAATCCGTATTTCGCCGCGGTGTTGATGATGACGCTGTTGGTGCTGGGCCTGTTTTCCTGGCAGAAGCTGCCGGTGGAGGAGATGCCGGACGTCAGGTTGCCGATGGCGGTGGTGGAGACGCGTTATACCGGCGCCTCGCCCGAGGTGGTGGAGAGCGAGGTGAGCAAGCCGCTTGAGGAGGCGCTCAACACCGTCAGCGGCATCAAGGAAATCCGCTCCTATTCTTCCGAAGGCAGCTCCTTCGTGGTGGCCGAGTTCGAACTGTCGGTCGACCCCATCGTCGCGGTGCAGAATGTGCGCGACAAGGTGGCGTCGGTGCAGGGGCAATTCCGCCGCGAGATCGGCACGCCGTCGGTGTCGCAGGTGGACCCGAACGACAAGCCTATGCTGTCGCTGTCGCTGACTTCCAGCCAGACCCGCCCGCGCGAGCTGAGCAGCTGGACCGAGAACGTGCTGAAGAAGCGGCTGCAGATGGTGGAGGGCGTCGGCGACGTCAGTTTGATCGGTTCGGTAAAGCGCGAAATCCGCATTGATATCGACCCGGTGCGGCTGGAGGGCTCAGGTTTGTCGCTGGCCGACGTGGCCGACGCGATCAAGGCCGCCAACCAGGACTTCCCGGCCGGCAACGTTTCCACCGCGCACAAGGAATGGGCGATCCGCGTGTCCGGCAAGCTCAAGTCCGCCGACGATTTCGCCGCGCTGGCGGTGGGCTACCGCAACGGCACGCCGATCCGGCTGGACGACATCGCCGTGGTGGCGGACACCGAGGCCGAGCAGGACAGCGTCTCGCTGGTGAACGGCCAGCCCGGCCTGGGCGTGGACGTCAAGGCCGCGCGCGGCGCCAACGAGGTGGCGGTGGCCGAGGGCGTCAAGAAACTGTTGACCGAACTGAAGCCGCAGATGCCGGCAGGCACCGAGCTGCGCTACACCTATGACTCCGCCGAGGATGTGAAGAAGGCGCTGCACAGCGTGGAGTCCATGCTGCTGGAAGGCGCCGGCCTGACCATCCTGATCGTGTTCCTGTTTCTGGGCAGCTGGCGCAGCACGGTGATCACCGGGCTGACGCTGCCGGTGGCGCTGGTGGGCACGCTGTTCGCGATCCAACTGATGGGCTTCACGCTGAACATGCTGACGCTGCTGGCGCTGTCGCTGTCCATCGGCCTGCTGATAGACGACGCCATCGTGGTGCGTGAGAACATTGTCCGCCACGCCGCGCTGGGCAAGAGCCATTACCAGGCGGCGCTGGACGGCACCAACGAGATCGGCCTCGCCGTGCTGGCCACCACGCTGACGGTGGTGGCGGTATTCCTGCCGGTGGGCTTCATGGGCGGCATCATCGGCCGTTTCTTCCATCAGTTCGGCCTGACCGTAGCGGTGGCGGTGCTGATCTCGATGTTCGTCAGCTTCTCGCTGGACCCGATGCTGTCGTCGATCTGGCACGACCCCCACCATCACGGCGACCGCCACCGCGGCCCGCTGGGGCGGATGCTGGACTGGTTCGAGACCTCGCTTGACCGTCTGTCCGAGCGTTACGCCGCGGTGATCCGCTGGGTGCTGGGCCATCGCAAGACCACGCTGGCGCTGGCTTTGGGCGTCACTGCGGCCAGCTTCATGCTGGTGCCCAGCATCGGCGGCGAATTCACGCCGGTGCGCGACAGCGGCAAGATCAACGTGGTGTACCAGACCGCGCCCGGCTCTTCGCTGGAGTACACGACGCTGAAGGGCCGGGAGCTGGCCGACGCGCTGTCTGGGATCAAGGAAATCCACACCGTGTCGCTGGATGTCGGCGCCGGCAACTTCGGCGCCGGCAAGAACGACGGCCAATTGACGCTGGATATCGGCGACAAGCGCTCGCGCCAGCGCAGCCTGGACGAGGTCATCGCCGATGCCCGCAAGCGGGTGCAGCCGGTGGCTGGGGTGCTGATCAAGGCGGTGGCCAACGACGAGCAGCAGGGCAAGCCTATCTTCATCGGCCTGCGCGGCTCCAATCTGGCCGAGCTGGACGCGGTGTCGCGGGACATCATGGCCCGCATCGGCAAGGTGAAGGGCGTGAAGGACATCGAATCCAATCTGACCGAGGGCGATCCGTCGCTGAGCCTGACCCTGAAGCGCGACGCGGCGCTGAGCCTGGGCGTGGATCTCAATCGCGTCGGCAATCTGCTGTCGATGCTGCTGGCCGGCAATGTGGTCACCACCTGGGAAGCCCCGGACGGCGAGAACTACGACGTCAGGCTGAGGGTGCCGAAGGACGAGCGCCGCCAGGAACTGCTGGACCAGTTGAAAGTGGCGGGCAACCGCGACGACAACGGCGCGGCGCAGATGGTGCCGCTGTCTACGCTGATCGAGACCCGGCAGGGCGTCAGCCCGCGCCAGATCAAACGCACCAACATGATGCGCGAGATCAGCATCCTGGCCAATGTGGAAGGCCGCGACGTGGGCTCGGCGATGGCGGACATCGACAAGATGCTGGGCAATATGCAATTGCCGCAAGGCGTGCAGCGCATGCACCGCGGCCAGCAGAAGGACATGGAAGAGACGGTGGCCAACGCGCTGCGCGCGCTGGGTCTGGGCGTGATCTTCATCTACCTGATCCTGGCGGCGCAGTTCCGCAGTTTCACCATGCCGGTGACCATCATGGTGTCGCTGCCGCTGGCTTTCGGCGGCGTATTCGTCGCGCTGTTCCTGTGGGGCTCCACGCTCAATATGTTCTCCATCATCGGCATCATCATGCTGATGGGCCTGGTGGCCAAGAACGGCATTCTGCTGGTGGATTTCATCAATCGGGCGCGGGCGGAGGGCATGGCGCGCGAAGACGCCATCGCCGAAGCGGGCAGGGTGAGACTGCGCCCGATCATGATGACCAGCCTGGCGATGATTTTCGGCATGCTGCCGCTGGCGCTGGGTACCGGGGATGGCTCGGAGACCAACCGGCCGATGGCGCATGCCATCATCGGCGGACTGGCTACCTCGACGCTTTTGACGCTGCTGGTGGTGCCGGTGGTGTACACCTATCTGGACAGCCTGCGCGTCCGAATCCGCCGTCTATTGGGTGGGCGTCGCGCGCTGAAGCTGAACGAGGCGGGCGGTAAGTAAACAGGGAGCCGGCAATCGCCGGCTCCTGTCGTGTGAGCGCCCGCGGAATCACTTGCGCGGCGGGGCGACGCAGTCGTTGCCGTCGAAACTGACCGATTGAATGGTGTGGTCGCGCGGATCGACAACGAAGTTGGTGGTGCAGCTGTAGTAGGTGGAGCCGCCGCCGCTGAAGCTCCAGGGATGGTAGAAGCCGCTGCTTTGTATCGGCATTTCCTGGCTGTAAGCGGTGCGGTAGGTGTAGAGCTGCTTGCCGTTGGGCATGGTCATCTGCCCGGTGGGCGTGCCCCAGGCGGCCAGCAGTTCGTTGGCGTCGCGTCCCTGCCAGCTGTAGACCTTCTGCGCATAGCCCTGCTGGGTGGCGCAGCCGGCCAGCGACAGGGCGGCCAGAACGAGTATCGATGCCGCGGATTTCATGGCGCTCTCCTTGCTGCGGCACGCATTGGCAGGGCAAGCGGAGCCGCGGTGAATATAGAATTGCTGTTTATTTAACGATGATGTCATCTTGCGGGTGTGTCAATCGTTAAGGTGTGGGCGGCATCGGCTTTGTGTTAACGAGCTTGTTGCGCTTCGGCGCGCGAGTCGGCCAAAGCGTTGCCGCGATAGAAAATCGACCATCCTGATGAGGACTGGTTCCGATGAGAAAAACAAAGGAGAAACGACTATGTGCCTGAAAAAGCCCCTGGTGGCGGCACTGATGGTCTGGGGGAGCCTGGCGCCGCTGCATGCGGCCGCCGCGGAGAAGGTGCTGCATGTGGCGTTCAATGCTCCTGAAACCGGATTCGATCCGGCCAAGGTGTCCGATATCTATTCCGCCGCCGTGATCGAGCACATCTACGATCCCTTGCTGACTTTCGACTACCTGTCCCGTCCGGTGAAGGTGATCCCCAATGTGGCGACGGCGATGCCGACGGTCAGCGCCGACGGCCTGACTTACACCTTCCATTTGAAGAGGGGCATCTATTTCGCGCCGGACCCGGCGTTCAAGGGCAAGAAGCGCGAGCTGACCGCCGCCGATTACGTGTACTCGATCAAGCGCCTGTCCGACCCGACCGTGGCCTCGCCTCTCAGCGACACTTTCACCGACAAACTGGTGGGTCTGGCCGAGCTGGCGAAGAGGGCTGGCAAGGGCAAGCTGGATTACGACACGGTGGTTGAGGGCGTGAAAACACTGGACCGCTACACCTTGCAGCTGAAATTCAAACAACCTTTTCCGTCTTTGCCCTTCCTGCTGGCCGGCAGCTGGGTGGAGGCTCAGGCGCGGGAAGTGGTCGATGCCTACGGCGACAATACCAATGCCCACCCGGTCGGCACCGGCCCCTATGTGTTGAAGGACTGGAAACCAGGCAACAGCATGACGCTGGTGCGCAATCCCAATTTCCGCAGGGAAACATTCCATTACGGCGCGGCCGCCGACGACCAAAAAATCGCGGCTCAGATGAACGGCAAGCGTTATCCGCAGATCGACCGGATCGAAGTGTCGGTGATCCAGGAGGAGCAGCCGGCCTGGCTGGCTTTCAAGAGCGGGGAGTTGGACCTCGTGGGTATTCCTCAGCCGCTGATCAGACAGGTATTGCGCCTGGACCCCAAGAATCCGTGGCGCGCGGAGCTGAAACCGGAACTGAAAAGCAAGGGCATTCAGCTTAGCCGCGAGCTGGGCGAGGAAGTCACCTTCTACGCGTTCAATATGAAAGACCCGGTCGTCGGCGGGTACGGCAAGGACAAGATCGCGCTGCGCCGCGCGATCTCCATGGCTTTCGACACCAACGAGACGATACGGGACATCCGCCGCAACCAGGCGGTGCAGGTGCAGTACATCGTGCCGCCCAACGTGGCCGGCCACAATCCCAATTTCCGCGCCGCCTATCCCTACAACCCGCCGCTGGCCAATGCCTTGCTGGACCAGTTCGGCTACAGGGTAGGCGCCGACGGTTACCGCCATGCTCCGGACGGCAAGCCCGTCGTCGTCGATTTCCTGACCGGCCCCACCGCCATCGACAAGCAGTGGAACGAGTATTGGCAGAAGGCCTTCGACCGCATCAAGGTGAGGGCGAATTTCCGCGTGATGCAGTGGAATGAGCAGGTGAAGGCGCAGCGCGACTGCAAATTCGGCATGAACGGCGGCGCCTGGAGCGCTGACTATCCGGATGGAGATAACTTCACGCAGCTGCTGTATGGCGGCAATGTCGGCAATTCCAACAATGCCTGCTACCAGTCACCGCGCTACGACAAGCTCTACGAACAGTCGCGCTTGCTGCCTGACGGCCCGGAACGCAACCGCCTGTACGACCAGATGAACAAGATCGTGGTCGGCGACACGCCGTGGATGTTCAGCGATATCCGCTTCACCAATGCGCTGGCCCAGCCTTGGGTGAAGGGATTCAAGTTCCACCCCAATTTCAACGCCATCTGGCGTTTCCTGGACGTAGAAAAATAAGCGGGGAGCGAGGAGAACCATCATGTCCGCATTCATCATCCGCCGGCTGCTGCAAATGATCCCGACCCTGTTCGGGGTGATGCTGCTGGTCTTCACGCTGTTCACGCTGGTAGGCGGCGATCCATCGCTGGTCTTGGCCGGCAAGCATTTCTCGGCCGAAGTGCTGGCGCACATCCGGGCACAGCTGGGCCTGGACAAGAGCCTGCCGGAGCAATTCCTGCTCTTCGTCCATCAGGTGCTGACGCTGGATTTCGGCACTTCCTGGTCCACCCAGCAGCCGGTGTCCGACATCATCGGCAGCCGAATCGGGCCGTCGCTGACGCTGACCGGCGCCATGCTGGTGGTCGATCTGCTGGTCGCCATTCCGCTGGCGGCGCTGGTCGCGTATTTCCGCGGCGGCCTGACCGACCACATCGTCACCATCTCCTGCACCGTGGCCATGTCCATCAGCGCGCTGATCTACATCATCGCCGGCCAGTTCTTCCTCGGCTTCAAGCTGGGGTGGTTTCCGGTGCGTGGCTGGGGGGATTCGTTCTGGGTCAATCTGTTCGTCTACGTGCCGCTGCCCTTGCTGTTGGGTTTGATGGTGTCGCTGGGGCCGGACATCCGTTTCTATCGCAGCTTTTTCGTTGAGGAACTGGGCCAGGATTACGTGCGCACCGCGCGCGCCAAGGGCTTGTCCGAACGCCAGATCATGCTCAAGCACGTGCTGCGCAACGCGCTGATCCCGGTGGTGACCAGCGTGATGATGTCCTTGCCCTACATGTTGCTGGGCGCGCTGGTGCTGGAGAGCTTCTTCGGCATTCCCGGCATGGGCAACGAAGTGGTGCAGGCGGTGAACAAGAGCGATTTTCCGGTGATCAAGGCGATCACCATCTATATCGCCATCGCCACCATGGTGTTCAACCTGTTGGGCGACCTGGTCTACAAGTGGATCGATCCGCGCGTGCAACTGAAGTGAGCGGAGGAGAACAATCATGACGACATTGCAGAATACCGCCGGCGCCGCGCCGGCTGCGCCGTCCCGGAGCCTGTGGGGGCTGGGATGGCAGCGCTTGAAGCGCAACAAGGTGGGCTTTATTTCGATGTGGATCGTGCTGGCCTATCTGCTGGTCTCGATCGGCGGCTGGTTCAATCTGGTCGGCGCGCACTGGGTGGATGAGGTGGGCGTGCCTTATGCGCCGCCAAGCTGGGTCAAGGAGTCTGCGGACGACGTGTTGCCGCCGGAACCGGCAGCCAAGGCGGCTGCCGCGCCCATTGTCGAACTGAGCCGCGCCGAGGATCCGATAGGCAAGCAGCTGTCCGAGGCGGAGAAGCATGTCGGCGAATACGCCAACCACGCGCCGCCGCGGCTGGAGCGGCTGCCGTTCGGCGGCGACTTGCAGGGCCGCGACGTGATCCAGAAAGCGTTGAAGGGCACGTCCACGTCCATCTTCGTCGGCGTGTTCGGCGCGGTGTTTTCCCTGCTGATAGGCTGCGCGCTGGGCGCGGTGTCCGGCTATTTCGGCGGCAAGACCGACGACTTCCTCAACTGGTTCTACAGCGTGTTCACCTCGGTGCCGGACATGCTGCTGCTGCTGTCTTTCGCCGCGGTGTCCGGCCGCGGCATCACCACCATCATTTCGGTGATGGCGCTGACCAGCTGGACCGGCACTTACCGCCTGGTGCGCGCCGAGTACCTGAAGCTGAAAGGCCGCGAATACGTGCAAGCGGCGGACGCCATCGGTGCCGGAAGCCGCCGCAAGATGTTCGTCCACATCCTGCCCAACATCTCCCATTTGCTCTTGGTGCAGTTTTCCTTGCTGACGGTGGCGTTGATCAAGTACGAGGCCATCTTGTCCTTCCTCGGCTTCGGCGTCGGCGTGCGCGAGGTCAGCCTGGGTTCGATGCTGGCCGAAGCGCCGACCGAGCTGATCCAGGGCTACTGGTGGCAGATGCTGGCGGTGACCATCGCCATGTCGGTGCTGGTGACGGCGTTCAGCCTGCTGGTGGATGCCTTGCGCGATGCGCTGGATCCGCGCGCGGCGGCCAAGTGAGCGGGATGGAGGAGAAACACGAGATGAGCAATCAAAATAAAACCCTGCTGTCGGTCCGCAACCTGCGGGTGAGTTTCCGCCAGGAGGACGGCGGGCGCTTCGAGGCGCTGAAGGGCGTGAGCTTCGACATTCCGGCGCACCGGACGGTGGCGCTGGTGGGCGAATCGGGCTCGGGCAAATCGGTGACGTCGATGGCCATCATGCAGCTGTTGCCGCCGCAATCGAGCGAGATCGATGCGGCGTCCGAGCTGCGCTTCGACGGGCGCGACCTGCTGAAGCTGAGCGCGGCCGAGTTGCGCCGGCTGCGCGGCAAGGATGTCGCGATGATCTTCCAGGAACCGATGAGCTCCTTGAACCCGGTGTTCACGGTGGGCGAGCAGATTGTCGAGACGCTGACGCTGCACGCCGGGCTGGGGCGCGGCGCGGCGTGGAAGCGGGCGGTGGAGCTGCTGCGCGAAGT